>NZ_JBPQTR010000004.1:2115000-2116291 GCF_051386435.1 Micromonospora sp. URMC 103
GCGAGGCCGAGAGGCGTAGTCGATGGACAACGGGTTGATATTCCCGTACCCGCGAAGGAGCGACCCTGACGAACCTCGTTGTGCTAACCACCCGAACTGTGGGCGGTCTTCGGACCAATCGCGGGGAGCGTGGGAACCTGGCGGGTAGTAGTCAAGCGATGGGGTGACGCAGGAAGGTAGCTGAGCCCGGCCGGTGGTTGTGCCGGGGTAAGCGTGTAGGCCGTGCCGTAGGCAAATCCGCGGTGCATGAAGGCTGAGACGTGATGCCGAGCCGATTCAGGTGAAGTCAGTGATCCTATGCTGCCGAGAAAAGCCTCTAGCGAGTTCCGAGCGGCCCGTACCCCAAACCGACACAGGTGGTCAGGTAGAGAATACCGAGGCGATCGGGCGAACTGTGGTTAAGGAACTCGGCAAATTGCCCCCGTAACTTAGGGAGAAGGGGGGCCGGAGACGTGAAGCCCCGCGCGGGTGGAGCGTTGTATGGCCGCAGAGAGCAGGGGGAAGCGACTGTTTACTAAAAACACAGGTCCATGCGAAGAAGTAATTCGATGTATATGGACTGACGCCTGCCCGGTGCTGGAACGTTAAGGGGACCTGTTAGCTCTTTCGGGGGCGAAGCGGAGAACTTAAGCGCCAGTAAACGGCGGTGGTAACTATAACCATCCTAAGGTAGCGAAATTCCTTGTCGGGTAAGTTCCGACCTGCACGAATGGCGTAACGACTTCCCCACTGTCTCAACCACAGGCCCGGCGAAATTGCACTACGAGTAAAGATGCTCGTTACGCGCGGCAGGACGGAAAGACCCCGGGACCTTTACTATAGCTTGACATTGGTATCCGAATTAGCTTGTGTAGGATAGGTGGGAGCCGGTGAAGTCCATACGCCAGTATGGGTGGAGGCAATCTTGAAATACCACTCTGGTTGATTTGGGTATCTAACTTCGGACCGTTATCCGGTTCAGGGACAGTGTCTGGTGGGTAGTTTAACTGGGGCGGTTGCCTCCTAAAGGGTAACGGAGGCGCCCAAAGGTTCCCTCAGCCTGGTTGGCAATCAGGTGTTGAGTGCAAGTACACAAGGGAGCTTGACTGTGAGACTGACAGGTCGAGCAGGGACGAAAGTCGGGACTAGTGATCCGGCACTTGCGTGTGGAAGCGGTGTCGCTCAACGGATAAAAGGTACCCCGGGGATAACAGGCTGATCTTCCCCAAGAGTCCATATCGACGGGATGGTTTGGCACCTCGATGTCGGCTCGTCGCATCCTGGGGCTGTAGCAGGTCCCAAGGGTTGGGCT